>NZ_JBHFFC010000002.1:0-47575 GCF_043359615.1 Exiguobacterium sp. S22-S28
AAAAAATAGTAAAAAATGTAATTTAATCATTCTTTTCATCGTATGGGGATCACTATATCGAAGGAATGCTATCGACGTGATGACTAGCTTGAGGCTAAGGTGGGACGCCAACTACAAACGCATGTATTATCTTAACGAGCTCGGTGAACCCTTAAAGAACTACGTCGGCAACCAATAATTCTACCTGACGCCATCGACACCTATTTCGTTTCGGAAGCGAACAACGAAGACCTCGAAGATGCAGCCTTTAGTACCCTATAACCCCTGCCATCACATCAAAAAGGAGAAAAAATCATGAATAAAAAGTCGAAATTATTAATTGCGACCGCTTCGTTATTTATCGTAACTTTTCTTATCGTGTATAATCTACCAAAAAATCAAAAGTTAGATGTGAATGTAGAAAAGGCCGAAGCTGAAGTAGAATATCCGTCAGATAAAGAAGGTTTTGGAGAAAGTGTGGCGGATAAATATCAAATGACCGATGAAGAACAACAAGCGACTGACTTTTTAAATGACGGCTATTTAGACGATGTTGAGGTCCGCGCTGGCGATTATTACAAACTACTCGATGTACTGAACACGTATGTCGAAAGCTACCTTTACTTGAGTAAACAAGACGCGTTGCTTAAAATTGAATCGCACGGAGATTATGGTCTTTCTGTCCCGGATATCTCTGGGAGAGACATCATGAGTAGTGTCGATATGTCAGGGACGGATCGTACCTTGTACATGGATGTTTTGGATGAACAGCTCAGTAAATTTAGTTCTGCGCAATATGATTTCCTTGAAGAAATTAATTTGTACAACGAGTCTTTGGAAGACAACGATAGTAATCTCGAAGAACTCATACCGGAATCCAGTGAAAACTACCAATTGATGCTCGAATACGAAAAAGGTGTCCGAGCAGTCTTGTACGAATACTTAGCCAATTTGTAAGATTTCTATCAATAAAACGACTTCCCTATGACAATTAAGAGAAGAATCGGGAGGAAGTATGTACTACGCAGAAGAAAAGTCAGAACGAATGGCATATCGACATCTTCGAGTGCGAAGTAACTATCTTAGATTAAGAAAAGAATGAGATTGCGTCTTGTAATGAGAGCTCTTCTATCGCATTCGACATGATAAACGCACTCGATTTGGCTTATCGAAAAGGAATGGACTATCTCGCAGCAAAGTTGAAGGCGGAACGACTGTACGGCGATGAGACCGTCACTGCTTGCTACATGAGGAAGCGTAAAGAGGAAGAGGCGAACAACAATACCAAAAAGATTTTTGAACGCAAAGCGATTAAGTAGAAGTATCGTCATGCTCCTCCCCTCGCCATATCGAACGGATTAAAGGCTTTCTCATCGACAAGGGATACGTACAGATTTTATTCGAAGCCTATTCCCGAGAAATCCATGAATCAGATTTCATTCAATATCTTGGAGAGGACGTTCGTTACGGCTTACTGAATCTAAAGCTAAAGAGAGTCTTCGCGGACTTTACGAGTTCTGATGCCATCCTCGAGATGAAGAACTCCATACTCGTCATTTGTTTATGGGACGTGACTATCCCTCAAGAGAGCGACACCTTCTGCATCGATGATTTTCCCGGACTAACTGATGACACGATTGAATTCACCTTTCTCTCTGACATGTGAGCGGATTTTGTCTACATAGCAAAAGATGAAGGACGAAGGAGGTTTTTAGATGAGGCCTCAATCCATCAAACAGCAGACTGTTAGTTATACTCAGCTCGAAAAACAAGGACTCGTCGGTATGATTGAACGAAGTGATGACTTGCTGAAGTTGCTCCAAGAACGTGGGTTCATAAGTATCGAAGGTAAGTTCACTTCTATCTTTTCTTTTTTTCTCGAAAAACTTGAAGTACGTAAGATTGAATATCAGCTGAAATGGTTCGCGAACGATGATTCGCATCTACATCCGAATACCGAAATCAATCTCCCCTACTTCATCGATGATCGAGTGCTGTCACCGAACGGACTACGTGGTGAAAGAGAGATTCGACCACCACATTCACGGCTAAAGAGGTACCCGTATGAACCTTACAGCGTGGCAGTGAAACATAATCCCTTCTTTACGTACGGATGAACATACGGCACTATATCAGGTACTTTTGACTTGCGGATTCATCGCCTATCGAGGGAGAGCACCAGTGACTGTACTTCAGTTCCTGAGCCGACGAAAGTGTGAATTTTCCATGCGTAGCTGTTATGACGAGAATGGGGTGGAGTACGAAATCCAGTTGAATGGATTTGTCGATGATCGTGATGAGGGGGAAAGGTGAGAGGTTACCGCTGTGTTCTATTTCCTCTTTTCTACATGCTACTATAGCTATGAACGATAGGAAGAATTGGATTGTTGATTTTTGATACGATGATTTTCCTCAATAAAAACATGATGTTAGAACAGAGTTCAACGTAATATATGACCGGAGAAGATAAATAAAGAACCAAACCACTATGCAGACTGAACTGAACCCTGAATGGTGGACACTTGATAAGAGATCCCATTCAGGGTTCAGTTCACAAAGATACAGTTCGTGGGTTTCTTACCATTTTGTTTGCTGGAGCATCTGTAATGAAAATTTACTATCGACGGTAGGGATTCAATGGATTTAACCTGTCAAATAAAGAATACGGATGCCCGGATAATACAAAGACTAAAACGTTTTTGCTTTATCCGGGCATAAAAAATATAGATATAAAGTAAATTGAACTGATTTTGAGCCGAAATCGAAGTGAAATAAATTTTCCGGATTTACTTCTTCAGCTTTTATTAAAATCGATATGGAATTCACTGATTTTTTAATTTTCGGAGTTTCCTATAGCCTCTAATAAGCATCTCGATCATGTAAAATCTCCTCTTTTATTTTCTTTGTTATGTTATAAGTCTTTTTAATCTATCATTATTATCATACCTCAGGATACATTAGATTAAGCTGGAAATTATATTAACCTGAAATAATTTGGACTATAAAAAAGTAACATGCGTGTTAAAATCAGCAGAAAAAGCGGGGTAAATTTTTTGGCGAAAAGTGATAACTTACTGGCCATCCTATGGATGTTGCAATCTGGAAAAAAAGTCACTGCACATCAAATTTCAGAACATCTTGAGATGAACGTCAGAACGGTCTATCGGTATATTGAGACCCTTTGCTCAAGTGGGGTCCCGATAGTAGCGGAGGCTGGTCATCATGGTGGATATACTCTACTGGATCATTTTAAGGAAGCACCTTTATATTTTGATCTTGAAGAACAGGCTTCGTTGTACCATGCGGCTACTTTCGCAAGTGAAGCTGGATACTACGGAAATGAAGCGCTGAGTCGAGCGATCGCAAAAATAAATAGGAATTCAAGCGACAGACAGAACGAGGAGGTACAGGGGTGTATACATAGTCTTGAGGTCATAAATAATCGGAAAGTGGATCCATCGGAATCCGTTCCTCACTTAAGGGACATAGAGCGTACTATAGCGAGACAATTCAGTATCACGATAAAATACCGTAGTAAGAATGCGCGGGACGCTCAAATCCGGTTGGTGGACCCTTATAAAATCATTTATTGGAGGAACACCTGGTACGTCATCGGTCGATGTCATCTAAGGGACGCTATCCGTAGTTTTAGGATAGACCGTATCGAACATCTATCCCTGACTGAAGTGCAGTTCGATCGTCCTGCTGACTTTTCAGGGACAGAATCTTTTCTGCAGAATCTTCTCCCGAACACCGTGAACCATGAAGCGATGACTGAGTTGGTCATCGAGGGGAACGAGTCTGCTATCGAAGAGATGTGCTGCCATTGGTACCTAAAGAATTGCCTCAAACACCAAGGGAGAAGACAAGCGGTCTTTACTTTAGAACAATCCGTCTTGGATGACCAAATCCCGGGGTTGATTATAGCGTTCGGTAAGTCAATCCGAGTCATTGGCCCTGTCGATTTTAGAAATAAGGTCGTGGAGCACCTATTAGAGCTCGTCGAATTCCATAGATGAATTTTGACTTCACTGACCATGGTTGTCAGGGGAGGCATCTTATACTTGCTTCATATCAAACTTGATAGGAGCGATTTTTATGAAACGGAATGTTTATATTTATGTGTTTGACTCAATCTCTGATTGGGAGTACGGATATTTGATGGCAGAATTGAACTCAGGAAGATATTTCAAAAAGGACGTCCCCCCTTTTACGGTAAGAATGGTAGGGATAGATCAGGGCACAATCACGACCATGGGTGGTTTGAAAGTGGTACCGGACATTTCAGTCGAGCGAATGAGATTAACTAATGAGGATGTGTTGGTACTACCAGGCGGGAATACTTGGGGCGAATCCATACATGGCCCTATGCTGAAAAAAGTTGGTGATGCCTTGATGACGGGTACCTTGGTGGCTGCAATTTGTGGCGCTACGGAAGGTTTGGCGAACACAGGTCATCTAGACTCTCATAGGCATACGAGCAACGATCTATCGTATCTTCAGTCGGTCAGCCCGACCTATAGAGAAGCATCACTCTATCAAGCACTTCCCGTAGTAAGGGACAATAATCTGATCACGGCGACCGGCCTGGCTCCTCTTGAGTTTGCAAAAGAAGTGATCGAAGCATTAGACGTTTTTGCGCCCGATACTTTATCGGCCTGGTATGGACTCAACAAAACGAATGACTCTACATACTTTTTTCGGCTTATAGAAGCGATGGATATCTGAGTCTACTGGCTGGACTCGGAACACAAATAGGATTTGAAACGGCAATAAAGCAACAGTACTTTCTTTTGAAGATAAAAGAATGCTATTGCTTTTTTCATTCATGATCTTCAAAAGAATCGACACGGAAGTTCTCCGATTCTATTCGGTATCTGTTGATTTTGAGAATGCCCAATCAAGAAAAAATTCTTCCATTACCGTTGTACCGATTCATTTCATCGCAGATTCATTTGATATATTGTTACAAAAGCTAAAAAATGAGCTTTAACGCTTACAACACTGATTCGAAGAGAAAAGGAGATCAATGAACCATGTTTAAGCTAAGTAAATTCAGCATTGATTTTGATGTGAACAAGGAGACCCCTTATTTTCAAGTAGGTACAAAATATCGAGTTAGATTCGGCATGGAAGATTTGAACGGAGTGCTACTGAAGGACGTTGTAGGTACAATCTTTCAAGAAAATCAAAAAATCAATCTTATATTCGTCTCGGAATATATCGTGAACAATGTACGTCGCTCTTCAAAATCAAAGTTGGGCAGATACCTTACAATCCGCAATTGGAAAGAGAAAATCGTCCAAGACGAAATGTCTGGAGAAGGTACAGTTTACACTTTGATCAATGATTTAGACATGGATGAGGTCATGAAGTATTGCATTCAAGTTTATAAGGGGAACACCCAAGCGTACATAGCATTCTATAATGACGAATTTCTGATGTATGTCAGTACCGATGTCATAGATGTTATCTCTGATGATAGTGAGAAGATTGATAAACTGAAAGAGAAGTATAGTGAAACTTACAATAAATATTATGATAGCTAACTCAAGAGATATGTAGAGGCATAGCAAGTATAAGCCAATCAGAGTTAGAATTATAAGAGAGTATGCCAAGTGACGAATTTATAAAATCTCTGCCAATAGGACGGATTAGGGGAGCGGAGATCACGTCGCTCCCCTGTAATCATTTATCTCTGGTGATTAGTCCGAAGTGATTGATTGTGCGTCCCTCAGGCATAGGGCTGGTCGTTCAATGATTGCGACAGAGTTCTTCCTCGTATCCAGAGGTCCTGTCGATATAATGATAGTCCATTGATTTTTACGGGCTTATTGGAGGCATCACGTCCGCTTCCACGCAGGAAAAAAGTGAAATCCTCTGATTTCGGGAGGTTCACTTGAGTCGTCGGGACCTTCGTCCGAGGGGTGTACGTCACCGTACCATCCTTATTGAGCTTTATCGTCTCACGTAGGCGTCTCTCGGAAATGATATCGTGCACCTCCTGCCACGTCCGGCGCAGCTCGACCTCGAACATGTCATCCGACAGTATCAGGTGCTTGAAGCCGACGAATACGTCGTCGAGCCGGTCAGTCCCCTTCTGCGTCTCGAAGATGGCGAACAGATAATTGATCTCGCTCATCTCAGAATAGATGGCAGATTCCTCGAAGGACGTCTCCATACCGATACTTACCAGGTCGACCGGGAAGAGTTTCGTGTCCTCGACGTTCGCTCCTTTCGCCGTCAGGCGGGTCGACTTCACGACGAGATTGAGCTTCGAGAACAGGTCGACGTTCCCGACGCGCGTGCTCCTCGCCCCGAACATACGGACGACGATTGACTCCGACAGGGACTTCGACTTCTCGCTTCCTATCAGGTGGAACGTCCCCATCAGCTCCCGGACGGTCTTTCCTCCATGCTGACGTGTGAGACGTGCGAGCTCTTCGTCGAACTGTACCATGGTCGTGATGGACCGTGGGAGTGTCTCGTACTTCCTCCCCATCGATTTGTTGACGATGTTGGAGAGCACGGCGCGCTTGATCCGGAAGCGAGGCCGATTCGGCCACTTCGGGGAAGTGTCGAGGAACATGAGCTTCGCACGCAATGCCGACGAGAGGGTATGATAATGCTCCTCCGGACGGACGTGTGCTTCCTTCAGGGACTGGATATGGTCGCGGATCAGCTCCCAGTCGTGCCTGAGGGTTCGGACCTCCTCCTCACTGAATTGATGGAGGTCATAGCCGACCACCGGGAAATCACGGTAGGCGGAGGCGGGCACCGGGGTACGGGACGTGTATTCGTAATATACGAGGAGGAGATGCTCCACCTTCCTCCAGAAATGTGAGGTCAGGAACGTCTCATCCGTTATCGTGGAAGGGCTGACCGCGGTGATGGTCAAGGGTTCCTTCGCCTCGTAAGACATGTTCGTGCGACGTCGCGCTCGCCGCAGGCCAGTGGTCTTGAGCTCTACCTCCACGCCATCGACGATGATGTCGGGATCTCGACTCGGGTTCGACGGGAATCCGAGTAAGGACTGCTCGACGACGTCGCCTGCTATCCCCGTGATCTTCTTCGCCGTCTCGGTCCGCCGGAACACGTCCTTCCCGTCCAGCTCGCCTAATGTCTTGCCGATGGCATCCTCCAGAAGTTTCGTGAGGGCACTCCCCTCGAATTCGATACGTGGTTCCATGTCTACATCCTCTCCCTATCGCTTCATATGTCAATATAATACCATCATTCCTGACGTCGGCGGGCTTCCCGATCATGGAGCCGCTCCTCTCATGCGAAAAAATCTAGAGGGCATGCTTCGCGTATGATCAAGTACATCCTGCTGCGGTACATACTCGGAGTCGAACCAGGACTAAGCCCTATACGTCAAATGAATTCTAAGATGGGTCGAACTCGACGTTCGGCGTCGTACAAATCGGATGGAGGAGGTCCGGAACGGGATGCACATCGCCTCTTTCTTGCCATGGCCTTGGTCATCTCGCTAGCCGTCTCGTCACGATGCCGAACGTTTGTTCTAAACCGGAAAAATTCTGGATGACGTTCCATAGGTTACCGTCTCACTCTTCCTTTACTCGACCTGTCATATTTGTTTGAACATCCTGGCCGGAACATATATCAAGGGATGACTTTTTCCTGATGCTCGGATTCATATGTGTGCGGGAAGAGGGTTTGTCGGTTGGTACATCAGATCTTGATTCGAGGGTTGATGGAGAAAGGTTAGCCATCTTTCGTTTTCTGATAGGGCTGCCAATCCGAGGCGAACAAAAATACGATTCTTCTCGACCAAGAGAAAAATCGTATTTTGTATGCCCCTCAGCCACTCGTCACCGACTGACGAATGGCTAAGTCTGAACTAAGTTATTATCAGTACCCTTTTGTTGGTGCGACGACGACATCTAATCCTTTAGTCCCCTTGATATAGGGGCTCATGTTAACTTTCTCGAAAGTCGTCGTGTCTCTCCACGCGTCAGCAAGTTTCACGACGGTGAACGCATGGCCCGGTCGACCGAGGATGGCGGTGTTGTACCCCATCATATCCAGGACCATGATCATGACCTGTGAATCGGCGTCACAGTCCGTCACTCCTCGGAACAAGGCATCGTACGCCGAGTTGGGGGAACCGTCCTTTGGGTCAATCCCAGTATCTAAATTGGCGAATACGGACTTCACTCTCCAGTACTTGATGATGTCCGCCTTGGACATTCCTGACTCCTTGTAGAAGTTCAAGTTGTTATGTGCATAAAGCAGGGCTGCATTGTATGAAGACCTGAATTCTGGATTGCTCCTGTCCGTTATCGGCTTCGTACCTCCATCCAGATAGTCGGAGTATGCCTTCTGGCTGATGGGTGAATTAGAATAGGGACCATCCTCGACCCCGAAGAGCGCCTTCCTCGCGACCCCCATCACCATGTCATACTCGAGCTTCGTCCGTGCCCCGTACGTATGGTCGCCGTATACCGGCTTGAAATTTGGAGTGAAGGTCCTGTTGGCACGTATCCGCTTGTAGTCCATCAGCATCTCGAGTCCGCTCCCGCGGGAGATCCGGACGTCCGGGCCGAACGAGCGATACGTCCTCGCATATCTGCCATCGCGGCCCTTCTCCCCCCGGGAGAGCCCGGTCTCGTACATGAAGGCGACGGCATCCTTGTCGCTGACCTGTCGTGCGTAGTAGACGGAGGCGAGGATGCGGGCGAACTGCCCACGTGTCACGGTCTTCGAGGCGAGGGACCGGTCCTTGTCATGCGTCGCACGCGTCGCGAGCTTGTGCTCGTCTGCCAGCTGGTAGGCGACGGAGTAGTCGACGCCTGGCTCCGGCTTCGTCCGCTTATATTCCTTCGGGTATGCGTATTGGGTCAACGTGTACAACAGTTGTCCCTCCGTCAGTCCGCCGTCCGGGTCCAGCCAGTGTCCCTTCTTCTTCGTCTGCGGATGGGTCGTGTAGGTGTTGACCTGTCCCGCTGCGACGAAGGAGCGCATCGCGTCCGACCAGGCATATTGATCCTTATAGTCATCATACGTCCGGGCATCCCGTTCCTTGAACGGACTCGCGGCGTCGCCCTTGGAAGGCATTAGGATGGATGTTGCGAGGAATCCCATCGTGAGGACGGCCGTCACCCGTCCTTGCATACTTTTTTTCATTGAAGACATCCTTTCTAGGTCGGATGGGTACTCGCGTCGTAAGACGTATCCGACATCTTTCGTCTATGTCGCTCTATTTTACCATTTATTCTCAAGGCTCTCTGTGGGATTGGTCATTGAAGGGAATGAGATTTTTAAATCCTATCGTCATATCGAAGGAGCAAGGACATGGAATCCTTGACGTGGTGGGCTCGAGGGAGCAGTAGCATGTGCGATGGGGTCATCGTGTTACCTGAAAGCTTCCCGGCTTTAGATAGGTGATTCACATGCGCCATGATGTCATACCTATACAGAGCTATTCGGACGACAGTCCTGAGTCGATTTCTCGAAAGCGGGAAGCGTCAATGAGCGGCTCTTGAGTAGTACGGAACCTGAAGTCGGTAGCGTCTGGCGGACGAGGAGGTCCGCCATTCTTCATCCTAGTCCACATCTCCGGTCATACAGGGTGTCATGCATCATCGAGGAGGGAATATTTTGAACATGTCTGAAAACGACCATCGCTACTTGATGGAGGAGGTCGAAAAACTAAAATTCCATCATCGTACTTGGTCGACCCTGATTGGTAACATCTGTCCGGATGGGATGGAGAAGACGACGATAGATGAGGCGGTCGTCCTGCTCGACCTCTTCCGAAGCGATCTACGCGAGTTGCAGGACTTGATTGTCCACTATGACCGGAATCAGGATGCTCTGGTCTGGAACGAAGAGCGTTGATGATCAACCCCGTCCTCGGTCGAGATAACCTGTTCTACATCATGAAATCTTTCGTGACCTCGGAGATTCTCATCATCAGGGGCACGGAAACCTTGAGTGATGATGCATCGGAGTCGGATCGACCTGGTTTCATAGATCAGGGGATGGCCTCTGCTTCACGATATCAGAAGCAGGCGAACGGAAGTGCTGGTCCCTGATACGTTGGAGGTGAAAGCCATCTTTTCATGAAACAGACAGATGCGCTCGTCAGGATGGATGTCGAGACGTCGCCCGACCGACTCTCCTGGCCTTCTCTCCTGCCCTCACCATCATGATGTCCAATCTCTCTCTGGCTAGTGACTCCATGATCAGGATGCATCTGCCATCGTCGTCGTTCTAAGCGTTCCCGTCACTCTCCAGGTTGCTGAAGGAGCACGAAAACCTATTCCCATGATTTGGAGATACGGACGATCCTGGTGACGTGACAGCCCGTATAATGGGTGAAGGAAGAATCACACCCGAAAGATGGAGGTCGTCACATGAAACAGAGATATACGCCATTGGTCCTCTCAGCACTGCTGCTGTCCGGAGTCCCGGTCCCCCTCGCGGACCAGCCGATCAAGGTCCAGGCAGCGGAGCATCAGTATGACAAGTACCAGACGGACTTACTCGCACAGTTGAATTTCGAACGGAAGATGGTCGGGTTGAATCCGGTATCTTTGCATCCTTTGTTGGTAAAGTCAGCTGAAAACCATTCAAATTATATGAAATTAAATGGTTTGTGGGATGCTCACAACGAGACTAAAGGGGAAAAGGGGTTTACGGGTAGAAAATATGAAGATAGGTTAAAAGCAGTTGGTGTAAATGTATCTGATTATGGTGGTGGGTTTGAAACAATCTCTGGTTCAGGTGAAGATTACACAACTCAAATGAGATTACTTATTCAGACAGCACCTTATCATAGAGTATCTTTACTTACTCCTGCCACTCAATATGTCGGTTTTGGGTACACGAAAGGTGGGGTAGTTGTTACAAATGCTTTGGATAACGTAAACGAAAGTAACGACATGATAACATACTACCCGTACAACAACCAAACCAACTTAGAAACAACATATTATGGAAATGAAAATCCTGACCCACTTCAAGGAACTGGTCTAGAGAAGTCGGGAACAATCCTAACGTTTACACCTTCGAATTACTATTATGCAGGTACTGAAAAAGCAACTCTCACGAACTCTAGAGGAGAGAAAGTACCTGTTTTGTTAGAATCAGGGGGTATCGGTACACTTCTCATCATTCCGAAATCACCTCTAGAGTATAATACTCGATACACAGCTTCAGCGAGTGTTGTCGATGAAGATACAGGACGGAAAGCGTCCAAGACATGGTCGTTCACGACCATGGAAGACCCGGATGTCTTGAAACGGGCGAAGTCCTATAAGGATTACGTCAAATCTGAGTATTGGGCACATGGCCTGTTGTGGGCAGTGGAGAAGAAACACCTGCCCGTACATTCCGTGAAGAACTCGAAGACGGGAAAATCAGACCTCTACCTGAAACCCTCGACGAGGTTGACGGAGGGTGACCTGATCACCGCACTCACGAAATATTACTACCCATCCGAGTATCGTAAGACAAAACCTGCCGATAAGAACTGGAAACATTCTGTCGGGTATCAGTTGGCCAAGAAACATAAGCTGCCGACGATGGCGACGATGGACAGCCGGAAGAAGACGACCGTCTTCGTGAAGAAGGGAGACGTGCTACGGGTGCTGGCTGCTGCCCACCTGAGGAAACCGGTATCCGAGCAGGTGGCCTTCGACACGCTGAAGGGGCTCGGGGTAGTGAAGGATCGCTCGCTCACGGCATACGGACCGAAGTCCGCGGCGAGTAGAGCCCACATCGCGACCTATCTGTACCGATATATGAGCTCGAAATGAGACGGATGAGTAGAGGGGCATGCCCTTCTACTCTTTTTTTGCGGCATCGGGGAGGTCCTTAGTGACACGATTGTATCCTTACGATCCAAGGTGTCCATGAGAGAGGCCCCCTGCCCTGCGCTCTCGATTGCCCGAACAAGAGGGTCCCTACTACGATGAGCAGGAGAAGATGGGATGAAGGTTTCTTTTTTGCTGACCCATTCCCTGAGGGGAGCGAGAAGTGATGGCGGACCACTCCGACCGTGAGGTGTCTCCATCGACGGAGTGAATTACTACTTATGAAATCGATCAGTCTAGCGTAGAATGGGACTGGTAGAGAAATCATGGACACGAAAAAGGAGTGGGATTCTAGTTGACGATATGGGATGAACGGATGGATGATGAGATCGTGGCAGCATTGGACGAGAACGAGGTCGACCAGATTGAGAGAGCTATGGGTGGCCGTCTTCCGGCGAGCTATCTCAAGGAATTGAGGGTACGGAACGGAGGGGAAATCGTCTTCGATGCCGTAGCGGCCGACTTCGAGAACGGTTGGTCCGATGAAGAGGACGGTCTCCACCTACCCTTGCAGCGTCTCATGCCGCTGACAATCGGAACATTCCGTTCTGACGTCTCTGTTTTGAGGGAATGGGGGCTCGAGGATAGGAAGATGATGTTCGGCGAAGGGGCAGGCACCTATCTCTGGTACTTCGACTTCGAGGAGAATGCCGGTGATCCGACGGTATGGTGTCTCGACATCTCGACCGAGGTCACGCACCGTGTAGCGGATTCGTTCGATGCCCTATTACCGCGGCTAGAAAAGCGGCAAGGTACGCACGAGGTGACCACGGGACTGACTGCTGCGGAAGTTTTCGCGGACTACCCGACCATGGACGAGATCCGTGAGACGATCCAAGGCGATGACGAGGATGAGCGATATACGGCATATGTCATGTGGTTGACGAGATGCGAGGACCTCGGAGGATTGGTCCTCGCATTGCGTCGACGTGTAGAACGTTCGGTCGACGAGGACGAGTTGGATTCGTATGCCGAACTATTGGCCGATGTACTCATCAACTATACGGATGGCGAATTCATGACGATCGACGAGGCAATCGTGCTGTTCGATGGAAAAGAGGACATCTCCGATCTGAGCCATGTCATCGCACTACTTGAATCCGAAGTCTGAGGAACGATGAGATGAAGGTTACCGAAGCAGTAACTTGTTCCATGTCTCGGAGGCTGTTCCTCGTCGAACATCAGGTGAACGCTCTATTCGACGACGGTCAACGAACGATACATGAGATTCTCGATTTCTTTCGAGTGTCTCATTTTCACGTGTAGGAGGTAGGATGACGAGAAGAGACGGAGCACCGGGGAATCGTGAGATACGACCAGGCAGAAGGCGTTCGGTCGGCATGCCCATGAACCGATAGATCCACCCAGGCCAGGGATGGGGCCGGACGATACGCTAAGGAGGACGTCACCTACTCGCTGCAGAAGCATTCACCAGCCCTCGTCCCCGTCCGATTCGATCAATAAAAGGAGACCATAAGATGAGCATTAAAAATCCAAGCAAGACATCCGAAGAACGAGAGGCCCGTGTCGAGAGCGTCGATACCAGAGTCCTTGATCTAGAATCCAGAGTAGAGACTCTGGAAAACCTACTGTTAAAGATCATAGAAGATCAGGAGATTCACTCGGGATTATTGACCGACATCGACTACATCACGCTACAGAAGAATCTTTCTGCGGAAGAAAGAGCTGAAATCCCTTACTATCTCATCGAGACCCAAAAAGAGTTCAAGTTCGAGGGGAAGGTCCCTTCCCTGGATGAGTTTCATGAGGGGCTATTGGACGTCCTAGGCATCGAACCTGAAGAGAGAGCTGGCTACTCCATCGATATCTCTAGGCAGTTGATCAAGGAGCACGTCGAACTAGATGTCTTTCCTGTAGGGGACCGGATTCTCGGGGAACGGTAGGTCGTGATGTCAGCCATCAGCAGGTATACGATGCATGTCTACGTCCATGTTCATGCCTTCGATAGGAGTGAAAAGTGTCAGCATGTCGATGCCTCGAGGGTAGCGACATGCTGGTCCTCTTCAAGACATCTGTCGGGACGCATTCCAGCAATCCTACGGACGTCGTCCGATCTGGACGAGTCATCGGATGAGATATTTTTACAGTTTGAATACGTGTTCATTCCAGTTGGTGTATGTTCATCGGATGAGGCGTTGACACAACTCATATCGACAAAATTCGACAAACGTAACATCTTTGTCACATCAAAATAACGATTGAATTGACAGAATAACCTGCTATATTCTAACTATCAACAGGAAGACATTGTCATTTAGTGGTCATCGAAGGAAAGGAGCATTTTTCATGTACCGATTCGGAGAGTGGTTACGACGTGAACGACTGGAGCATGGTTGGAGCCAGGTCGAACTGGCAGAAAGGACATACGGGGAGGTCTCGCAGGCAGCCATCAGCGCCTATGAGCGGAACCGTTCCCTGCCCTCGCTCATGGATATCCATGTCCTTGCGACTGCCTGTGACCAGACCCTAGGGTCCATCCCATGGGACGATCTCGACCTACGGACCGAGAAGAAGCGGAACTGGTCCAACCTGACGCAGGAACGGTTCGACCTTGCTGAACTGGCACTCGCAGATTCCATCCGCACGTTCGACGGCAAGACGTATCAACTCCATGGCAGGATTGCCATCGAGCGCGACAGCCAGGAGACACGGGAGATCGCACAGCTCTATTACCGGATCCGGACCGTCGTCGGGGAGGACCAGGTCATCGCGAAGCGGAAGCATCCGAGTGATGAGCTGATCCATGTATCGCGCCGAAGACTGGTCCATCACTGAGTACTCTATGCCTACTGATTATCCTATCAAGATCATTCACCGAAGAAGGATCGATGACCGTAGCAGCATATCGCTAAGGACAGTCCCTCCAATCACATACCGGCGTGTCCCTCATCTGTGACCGGATGGGCGGGATATACGCAGAAATGGTTTGGTGAGATTCACCTAAAACTCGCCCACAGGTCACCTATTCGTTGAGGGTCATCGAAAAACCCTAGACAGATATCCGGTATCGGATATCAGAGTTCGTGGGGGAACGTGCTCCAACCCCACCGCCTTGCTCGACTCCGACTGTCCTTAAGGATGTGCTGCTGCGCATCGACCTCAAGGAAGGAGTGTACGCCATGCCGACACGTGAACAGAAGCAGAACAAGACCTTTGCCGAGAAGTTGCTCCGGATCCAAGGGAAAGACTACGAGGAGTGGCTCGACGCCCAGCATCAGCTCGTCATCCAGGAGAACCAGGAACTGATCTTAGAAGCACTCGACTCGAAACTGAACGTCACTTCGTCCGCTATCACGTCACGGGATTAAGAGGAGGAATCGAAATGGGTATAAACGAGACAGGGATTAGTTTGATCCAGTTCTTTCAAGGATTCAGCATAACTGCAACAGCATTCGCTTTCACAGTTGCTGGTTTTTACTTCACACTAGGAGGTGAACGAGGTCGTCAGAAGACAGTGAATTGGCTCATCGGAGGTGCTGGAGGACTGATCATCGTCATGGGGGCCTTCGCACTCGCCGAGATGGTCAATGACAACATCAAATTTTGATTTTTCTATATACGATCGCTTAGAACGTCATTCCGAACCGGATGGCTTTTTTTATTGTCTTCATTAAGGCGTCTTGCTTCAAAGGAGGAGAATGTATGCTATTCGTCCGTTTCACCGACGTACCGAAAGAAGCCTTACCGAACTATGAGCGTCTCCCATACGAGGAGGCGCTTTTATTATCGACGCAAGTCCATCAGGAAGCCCGGCAAGCGGACGAACGGTTCGCGAGCGAGTTCCGGATTTTCGATGATGTGGATCAGCTCGTCTATAAAGGGACGTTCCAGTTCGGCGACACGACCTATCCGAATCTCTATCAGCAGCTTAAGGAACGGATCCCGCGCATCCGGATCCGGAAGGAGGATGCGACGAAGAAGATCCTGTTGCTCGAGAACCTCGAGCGCCTGACACCAGAATCCTATAAGACGATGATCGCCGCGCCCATTCGGCAGCATGCCGACACGACACATGTCTCCCGTTTACGTCGCGGGCAACGGCGTCTCGTCTATGGGGTCAGTGGCGTGAGCCTTTTGCTGCTCGGCGCGCTGTCCGTCGTCCAACTGATGCAGCCGGACCCACCGCGTGGTGTCCGTGCGGCAACGGCAGGTGACTGGCAGTCCCTCTATGAAGAGGCATTGGACGGGGAGACGGATCCACTCGTCCGGCGTCTCGAGAAGGAAAAGTCCCTGAACGACGAACAACAACAGTTCCTGATCACGCAGTACGTCGAAAGAGAAGACTACGACCAGGCCGTCGCCGTGACGAACGATCCGATCGATGTCGAGACGATCATCATGCAGTCGAAACGATTCGCCACGGATCGTCAGGAGACGTTGCAAGCCTTCCAGGCGGCCCATCCGACGGACGAAGGCGCCTTCGATCTCGCCATGCTAAAGAAAGACTACGAACGTGCCGTCTCACTCCCGGACGTCGAGATGACGACCGCGCGCAAGGAGGCGAAGACACGTGCCTATCTCGCGTTGAAAGATGTCGCGAAGGCACAGGAGAGCGTCAAGACGGTCCGAGACGGGCGACTGAAGGAGCAAGTCGCAGCACTCGTCCGATTAGATGAAGAGATTCAAGCGCTAGAAGACCAAAAACGACAGTTATCGGAGAAGAAAGATAAAAAAGAGCTCGAGAAGCTCGATGAGTCGCTCGAAGCAAAGCAAAGACAGGCGTCTTCACTTCTTTGAAGAAAGTGTGGTGACTGAAATAATGACTAACTTCTCGATGCGTTCCCTTGCTACATCCGCTTGGGCGTGGCGATGCCTCACCTTCTTGATCGTCCTACCGGCCCTATTGTTCGTATCGCTCAATGCCGCGTTCCAATTCCTGCGACAGACGATCCAAAACCTCTTCCAGGACGGTAAGCTGGCGACCGCTCCCCCACTCGAGTTCGAGACGAGTTGGTGGACGACGCTCGCCTGGTCACCCGTCATCGCGCTATCCGTGTTCGGCGTTTGCTTCGTCATGGGTGGTGTTCTTCTATTGAAGTATTGGCTCAACTTCCGGGATCTCAAGGCATCCCAGAAAGGGAGCGCCCGCTTCACGACGTTCCAGGAGCTGAAGCAACAGTATCGGGACGTGCCGGATCGGAAGGAGACGTACACCGGTTCCGGTGGTGTCCCGGTCGGTCGGTATCGCGATCGGCTCTACATCGATGACAGTGCCGTCAACAATCTCGTCATCGGGACGACCCGGTCCGGGAAGGGTGAGACTTTCGTCTTCTCGACGATCGATCTCTACAGTCGTGCTGAACGACAGGCCAGTCTCATCATCAATGATCCGAAGGGTGAGCTGTTCGCCTCCTCGAAGGAGACCCTCGAGGCACGCGGATATCAGGTCGAGGTCCTGAACCTGATGAACCCGTCCCAATCGATGTCCTATAACCTGTTGCAGCTGACGATCGACGCTTATCTGGACGAGAACTATTCCCTCGCCCAACAGTATGCACGTTCGGTCGCCTACATGCTCTACCATGACCCGAAGGCGAAGGATCCGTTCTGGAGCAATTCCTCGACGGACCTATGTACCGCCTTGATCCTCGGGCTCTGCGAGCAGGCGAGACTCGAACCGGAGAAGATCACGATGTATAACGTCGCCTTGATGCTGTCCGACCTGGGCTCTCGGACGGTCACCGACGACATGGGACAGGAACAATCCGCACTCGACGCCTTCTTCGCCGCATTCCCGGAGAATCATCCGGCGCGCATGCAGTACGCGACGCTCCACTTCTCAGGTGGTCAGACGCGTGCCAGCATCCTCGCGAACACGAACGCCAAGCTCGGCATCTTCACGCTCGATGCGACGGCACGATTGACGGCACAGAACTCACTCGACATGAAGCTGATCGGCTTCAACCGTTGGATCCGCGGACGTGCCCTCCCCTTGTCACGATTGACGTTCTGTTTTCCGAGTGGGAAACAGCTCGCCTTGACGACGGACGACGATGGCAGTTTCGTACTACATCACGAAGAAACACTCGATGTCGGATCTACCATCACCGTGGAAAGTGAAGGACAGACCTACACCGTGACGCTCTCGGGTTGGAAGGACGAGGCGGATGGGATCTTCGACGGGACGACCGATGCCCCGATTGACATCCGGGAGATTCGCCAGCACCCGCGTCCGGTCGCCGTCTTCCTGATCGTCCCGGACTATGATCCGACGCTGAACGTCATCGCCTCGCTCTATGTCAAACAAGTCTACACCTCGCTCGCCCGTGTCGCCTCGCAAGCGACGAGCGGACGGTGTGAACGACAGGTCATCTTCCTGCTCGACGAGTTCGGGAACATGCCCGCGATCGAAGGGATGGCGAACATCATCACCGTCTGTCTCGGTCGGAACATCCGCTTCAATCTCGTCATCCAGTCCTATGCACAGCTGGAGAATCTCTACGGGGACGATTGGAAGACGATCGACGGGAACTGTGGGAATACACATTATTTGCTGACAGCGGACGAGTCGACGGCGGAACTGATCTCGAAGAAGCTCGGCGAACAGACGATCGTCACGAAGTCCCGTTCCGGACAGACCTTCTCGCTCTCGAAGTCGAAGACGGAGAGCGTCGATGGCCGGCGCTTGTTGACGGCGACGGAAGTGATGGGTTTGAAGGAAGGCGAGATGTTGATCATCCGCGTCATCAAGCGACAGGATAAACAAAAGAGACGGATCCAGTCCTATCCCCTCTTCCTGACCGGACGGACGGCGATGAAATACCGCTATGAATATCTGGCGGATGACTTCGATACGGACCGCTCCATCAATGATCTCGTGATTCCTTGCGCACATGCGCATCTCGACCTGAATACGCTACGCATCCCCTTCCATCTCGGTACCTCAGTTGCATCAAGGAACGCTGAGACGGAGGCGGAGACATCCGACGTAACAGAATGGCGTGTCTGTGATGTCCTGCAGCCAAAAATCCTGCGTTCGGTCTTCGAGACGACGGAATACGACACCTTATCCATCACGGCTTTCGAGCAAGGAATCACGGATAAAACGATTCCCGTGACCGACAACCAGCGTCACTTTTTGAAGACGATCATCACCAAGCGACTCGAGAAACTTCGTCATGGCGTCTAAGGAGGGCATCATATCATATGACAGAACTGACACGCACCGAACGCGTCCAGCGCGAACTCCGGGTCATCGCGACCATCATCAAGGAGAACAAGAAGCGCCTCCGTCGTGGTGAAGTATTGAATATCCAAACCCAAGATGGCTTTTTAGTCGTATTTGAGGAAGAAGACCCAGACTCAGGCGACCGAAAAACTGTTACGCTTATAGACACATTTGATTTTCGAGTCCATGTCAGCAATGATGACCTGACAGGTCCGGAACAATTGTCATCATAGGAAAAGGGGTGGAGGCATGCAAATGAAACGAGTACTCTCCGGACTATTGATCTCCTCTGCGTTACTTTTAGTCGGTTGTAGTGAAAATAGTGAAGTACAGTCTTTAAAACAAGTCTCTGTAAAAGAAATAAATCAGTTGAAAGACAGTAATAAAAGTGAGTTCATACTTGTCGATAGCGACAGCAAAGCAGAATTCGAGGCTTACGTAGATAAAGTAAAAGAAGTTGCTGAGAAAGAGGAAGTGCAAGTAAACCTGTTTAATCCTTTTCAGCCTAACGGCAAAGATTTAGAAGATCGTGCAACAGATGAACATGGAGAATTAAAAGGTGGTCGTCTGTACAAGCTACAGGAGGGTAAAGTAGTGAGTTCTCTCGATCTCACTACTTTAAGTGGCAAAACGCTCGAAGATGAAGTAACCTCTTTCATTAATTAAAAGTAGATAGAGAAGGGAGGACCATCATGGCTAATGGAGATGTATCATCCAAACTTGAAGAATTTCAAGACTTATTGAGCATCAGTGATTTGGTAAGCGATGCACTTCGTTCTGTCGGTTGGCTTTTCGTTAGAGGTCTCTCCTTCATCATCGATGGTCTTGAACAGATTACGAACGATATTCTTCTCCTAAAAACATTCTTTAATAATCCTCAAGTGGTTGAATTCGTTCAGACGATTCAACCATTTTTATATGTTATTTTAGCTGGCAGCTTTTTATTTACCGGTTACTTGATGATTTTCCAGAAAAAATTTGATCGAGAAGGCTTTTTAATCAATCTGTTCATCACGCTGTTAGTTTTAGGTTTATTATCTCCTACGATGATAAAAACAAGTGAATTTACGGACACTGCCATTACAAGCTTCAATCAAGATGGCATGTATGCAAATCAGTATCATACTTTATCGCAATCAGTACTTCAAAAAAATGTACACGATTTAGTCGAGTATGATAAAACCACTTTCGAAGATACGAAAATCAAAAAACCGAACTCCGTTCCAGCAAGTCAAATCAAGAATATAGACATCAATGATGTATTTGATAGCGATGAGTACCGATTGAGTAAAGAAGGTGAAGACATTTCACAAAATAAGCTAGCTTGGAATGGGAAAGAAATGACTGAAATTGAATTAGATCAAAGTGGCGTTGAATGGAACAACCAATATTACTATCGGTATCACCCGAACTGGCTGACGATTCTCGTCACGCTTGGGGTAATGGGCTTCACCCTCTTCTCGATTGCCTACAAGCTAGCTCGACTTTCGTTCGAGTTGGCCTTTAACTATGTCTTGGCGATTTTAGTTGCGCCCGCTGATCTACACAGCGGACAAAAGACGAAGAAGGTCATTCAAAGCATCTTGAACACCTTTCTCGTCATCATTCTGATCTTCGTTTCAATCAAACTCTATACGATCGGCACGGCATACCTGGCCGATACACTGGACGGACTCGCCTATTTGATTGCGCTAATCGCGTTCTCGGCCGCCTTGATTGATGGACCAAACATGGTCGAGCGTCTCTTCGGAATTGATGCGGGTCTGAAACGCGGTTGGGGTGTCGCACTCGGTGCGTATGCCGTCGGGAAAGGTACCGCGAAAGTGGGCGCTCGTGTCGCAAGTCAGACGATGAAGATGGCATCACGCCCTGCCACTCCTTCTGTCTCGGAAGCAGCAAGTACGAAATTGCCACCGAATGGCGGTACACCCGCGAGTCGTCCAGATCGTTCGCCTGAAAGTGTTCCGACTCCATCACAAGCACAAGAACAAGAACGGACATCTCGCCCGGTGGGGCAAGAAAACCAGCGAGTCGAGTCGACTGACGAGGCAATGTACGATACGGAGCTTAAGAGCGGGACTGCAGCAGCATCACCAGCATCCGTTCCACATCGTCCAGACTCTGTCGCACAAACAAAACCTGTGCCATCCACTTCGCAATCGACAATACCTGCTACGCAATCGAAGATGTCCAATGTGTCGTCGAGTGAACAACAGGTTACATTGCCTGTTGATCTCGAAGCGCCTGAAACGCCTATGACATCTCATCAGGTCACACAGTCTCCACAGGCTTCCGAAGTAAATCGCAATCCTGTTACTTCTTCAGTGGATTCGACAGCATTCGACAAAACGAATACTAGTGCGCCCGCTCATTCTGTGGAAACAACAGAGAATGTGTCTCCGAACGTCACCTTGTCTGGCTCTTCCAATAGCTCACCGTCAACCAGTGAGTCGCAGGAGACATCATCCGGAACGCAGCGTCATCGAAAATCAATCTATCAGACACTCGAGACGACGACACAAAAAGAACTCAAGCATGTCGAACAAGCCCAGACGCGCGTGACCCAGGAATCGTCCCGGATGTACTCGACCGATGTTCCACGTCTAGACCCGAAAAAGGAGTGAGAATATGCAACAGCGCCAATACCGGATTCCGAACGAAGTCACGACCGAACTGAAAATCAATAAGATGCTCTACCTCTATGATTTACTGTTTCTCGTCGCCTTGATCATCGTCCGGTTGATTGCCCTCCCGTTCATTCCGGACGTCTTACATCTTCCGTTCACGTTCTTCCTGGTCGGTTTCGGACTTTTCCTCGTCATCCGACCGACGACGAATCCAGAAAAGCGGATGGTCCACGTGCTCTATTACGCACTGATCAAGAAGCAAGACACGTATATCGCGTTGGCCGACTGGAATGAATCTTCGAAAGGAGCGTGATCAGATGAGTTTATCGGAAGATACACGATTGAAAACAAGTCCTACGAACGATATCACCTGGCTCGATGAGATGCAATTGACGACACCTCCAACGCGGAAGGAAAAGCGCGTCCGGATCCCACCATCCGTCGCCTCCATTTTGCCGATCATCGACTCCACAGCGCTCGATGTTTTCGAGATGCAGGACGGAACCTATTGCGACATCATTCAACTGACATCGAAGGATATTTACGGACTGTCCGAGACGGAGAAGGACCATGACATCTTCTCCCTCGCCTATCTCTTGCAGGCGTACATTCATCCGTTGAAAGTGATTCCACTCAATACGCCGCTCAATCTGGAGAAACAGAAACAACGCATCGAGCGACAACTACGGCAGAATCAGATTGCCGCCTATCGTCCGTTTCTCCAAAAGAAGAAACAGGAACTGATCTACCTCGAGGAGCATCGCACGAATCGCGATTACCTCCTCTTTTTTTATGCCCCGGATGAAGCGATGCTACGGGAGCGGAAGAATCAACTGACGAAACTGCTCCGACGCAGCAACCCGATGGTCGAACTGACGCTCGAACAAAAAATCCATGTCCTGTTCCAGTTGCACAATCCGAACACGAAACCGACACAGGACGGAAAGGAGTGATGGAGTCATGTGGCATACACGTTTTTTACGGAAACAGGATCCCGAGACGATCAAGCAACAGGACGGCTACAATCCGACGTTCGTCCAAGCCATCCAACCGCAAGGCGGACTCCGCTTCGAGCCGAACTATGTCCGGACCGGTGACGGTTATCTCGCCTGCCTCCATGTCTATAAGTATCAATCGACCGTCTACGACTTCTGGCTCGAGCCGATCCTCAACCTGCCCGGTGTCCTGACGACGCTCGACATCGGGACGGCGGACAAGCGAGAGATGATCCGGACGATCAACAAGTCGATGGCCGAGCAGAACACCCGCTTCGAGAACGCGAAAGATAACGTCGACCGGATCGATGCGCGCGAGACGTATAAGGAACTGAACGAACTCTACGAACAGATCACACAAGGCGAGACGATGAAGTACCTGCATCTCCGACTCTACGTCAAAGCGAAGACACTCGAAGAAATCGAACGCCAGGTACAGGACGTGATGGAGGAACTGGAGGCACGGAATTTCCGCGCAACCGTCTTCCTGAACGAACAAGAATGGGAATGGCAGAGCCTGTTCCTTAGCTACGAGCAACAGCAAAAACTGCCGAACCGTCGTCGGGGCAAAGAGATTCCATCACTGTCGATCGCGGGTGGTTATCCGTTTCATTTCACGTCGCTGCAAGATCCGACCGGGACCTACTACGGGACGACGGATACAAATGGTAGTGTCATCTTCGATCTGTTCCATAAAGACAAACAACGGAAATTTTATAACGCGTTGATGATCGGGAAGATGGGCTCCGGGAAATCGACATTACTCAAGAAGACGGTCCTCGATCAAGCGATCAAAGGCAATCACGTCCGGATTTTGGATGTGACGGGTGAATTTTCCGACCTCGTGCGTCAACTGGGCGGAAAAGAAATTGCACTAGATGGTTCCGCTGGTCGGATCAATCCGCTCCATGTCTATAAGACCGTGACGCACGCTGACGGCTCTGCGGACGAAGCACTATCGTTCATGCAACACCTGTCGAAGATTGCTGTCTTCTATCACTACATCAATCCGGCAGCCTCACAGGAAGAAGCGAACGAGTTCGAGATTCTGCTCCGTCAGCTCTATCTTGAGAAGGGACTCTGGAATGAGGACGGTGACGCCCCGATCACGACGCATCCAGCGAACGCCTATCCCGTTTTCTCCGATTTTTTGACGCTCGTTCGTTCAGAGTTATATGCCGATGCAGCACGGACATCGATTCGCGAGACCATCAGCACGAACCGTGTCAGACGGCTCGAGAACATCGAGCTCGCCATCACGAACCTTGTCCATAACTACGGCAACATCTTTGACGGACATTCCTCGATCGAGCGGTTCGATGAGGAAGCGATCGTCTCGTTCCCCTTACGCAATCTGACGAATCTGAAGGATGAGATTTTTCAGGCACAGGTCTTCAACCTGATGAACATGCTCTGGGATGGGATGATCCTCAACGGTGCCGGACAACTTCGTAGTTTCAACCAGGGTGAGCTGTTGATCGAGGATGCCTTCAAGTATCTGATCGTCATCGATGAGGCGCATCATCTGATCAACACGCGTGACATCGCGCAACCCGCGATTCTATACCTACAACAGTTCATGCGCGAAGCGCGGAAATACTTCGGCGGCATCTTCTTCGCCTCGCACTTGATCACGGACTTCGTCCCGACCGGTTCGAAGTCGGAGAACGCCGAGAACGTCAAGACACTGTTCCAGCTGACGCAGTATAAGTTCATCGGCGAGCAGGATGCCGAGAGCATCCCGACGATCCAGACCGTCTTCGACGGACAGTTGACCGAGAGTGAGACGCGGTTGATCCCTTCGCTCGAGACCGGACGCATCGTCCTTAGCATCTCCGGTGTGAAGACCTTGATCTTCGATGTCGATGTCTCGCCGGAGGAGCTGACCTTGTTCGGAGGTGGTGCCTGATGTGGAGTACGGTCCGGCAATCGGCACGCGTCGCCGTCCGGATGAAATGGCGACTCCTGACCTTGAAGTATCGTCTGATTGCACTGGGAATCGCGCTACTATTGTTGCTCCTGATCATCATCGTCGCAGGGATTCTCGATACGTTGATCGGAATCGAGAACAATCAGGCGACCGAGACACCGATCGCTTATTCGGATACCAGCCTGCAAGTCAGTGATGACGTCCTGCAATACCGGGGGGCCATCGCGCGCGAATTGAAAAAGGAACGGCTCGAGGGACAGACGAACATCGTGCTCGCCTTGATGATGCAGGAGAGCGGCGGACGCGGGAACGATCCGATGCAAGCAAGTGAATCGAAGTGTGGGCGGATTGGTTGCATCACTTCTCCGGATGAGAGCATCCGCTACGGCGTGAAACACTTTGCGTCGGTCTTCCGGCAAGCGAACGAGGACGTCAAGTTGACGCTCCAGAGTTACAATTTCGGGGGAGGCTTCATCGATTATGTACAGGAGAACGGTGGACGCTACACGAAGCAACTCGCAATCTCTTTTTCACAGATGATGTATCAACGCGAGAAGAAGAGTGGTATCTATCAGTGCCATCGTCCGAGCGCGATTGAGCACCAAGCCTGTTACGGTGACATCGAATATGTCGATGCCGTCCTCCGGTATCTGACGCCGACGGTACTGGCGGAAGGCAAGACGGGACCCATCAAAGGGAAACTCCATGCGCCCCTCGACATCCCGCTTCAGATGACGTCGGGATTCGGATCACGAATCGTTTTCGGAAAGACGGACGTTCATACGGGCATCGACTTCAGTTGTCACGATACCGATACCGTCCACGCCGTCCGCTCCGGTACCGTCACGTATAGCGGCTTACGCGGACCTTATGGGCAGCTCATCCAGATCAAACAAGGAGAATGGATCACCGCCTACGCCCACCTCTCCGCGCGCCAAGTAAAGACGGGTCAGAAAATCGAGGCGGGACAAGCGATCGGGATGTGCGGTTCGACCGGACGCTCGACGGGCAATCATCTGCACATCGAATTCAAGACGAGTGACTGGTCCGGGCACATCGACCCAGCTCCCTTGTTTCGTTCAAAGGTGATGTGAAAATGCCTACAGGAAGTATAACGAGAAAGGAGAACAAATATAGATATAGAGATTCTGAGAGGAGAAAACACATTTGCGACCAACCCATCGTCAGTTAGTAGACTATGTCAGCGACATCAAGCGACGAAATCATGCCAGTGCCGCAGCAGTAGTCGTCATTCAACAGGACAAACTCGTACACGAACACTATGAAGGTTTTCATTCTAATGATTCATCGAAGGCGATTGGCATGGATTCGATGTTCAACGTTGCTTCTGCTCGAAAAAGTTACCTGGCACTTGCAATCAGCTTCGCCTTGCACGAACGGAAGATAGACAGTCTCGATGACCCGATCGAGAAGTACCTGCGCTCCTATGATATCGAACCCTTCCGTGGGACGACAATCCGTCATCTCGTCACCCATTCACATGGTCTGATGGAACGAGCTGACGGAACGATTTCCCGTGAGTTTGATGTCGGCGAAGGATGGGCGTATCGCGGCATCAATGTCCGCATCATGATTGAACTCTTGCGATATCTTTATGGCTATGACTTCACACGTTTGCTGAAGGAAAGAGTCTTCGTCCCCTTAGGGATGACGCATACGGAATGGTCGACTGAGGCATCAGAATCGCTAGTCAAGGTTATCGATGATCCTGCTGAGGATGGGGATTTCAAACTGTATCCTCACGATGACGGCATGGGGTCCAATCTTCATACTACTGCTAGAGAACTTGCGGTATGGGGCAATCTCCACCTGAACATGGGACGCCACGACGGTATACAGATCATTCCTGAGGAAGTCATACGAATCTCCACTTCCGTTCAAAATCCCGGATACAACGAACGAATCTCACCTGCCAATGGACTGTTCTGGTATGTGCAGGATGGAGCGAGGGCGAACAGCGAAATCGGAGACCGTGTCCCTCGAGGATCGTATCAGATCCTAGGGAACACCGGACCCCTCCTACTCGTAGTCCCAGAAAGTCGTCTGGTCATCGTGAGGATGTACAACAAACTTTATAATTATGGTGGGAACGACTATCTCCACCATCTTCGAGCGTTCAGTAATATGGCATATGAGACCTTTGCGATTGACGCCTCTACGAACTTCGATAGATCATCTAATCAATCATCCAGATAACAGCCAACGAGCACATGACGAAATCCGTCACGTGCTTTTTCTTTTGTAACTGACGGAAGGAGTAATTTCGATGGATTGGAAATGGCATCACCTGACGTATCTATTCGGTGTGTTACTCTCGATTTCTCTCATGGCGAATGTCTCCATCCTCGTCTCTTCATCGAATACGTCGAAAGCTGTGGACGAACGCATTACGGAAGAATCAACCCGACAACAGAATCTTCACTCTAATCCTAGTGATACGAAACAGACATCAAAAAGCATGGATCCAGAAACCGAGAGACGTTCGAAAGATGAATCTGTTAATGCTGCGACTCGCTTCATAACATTCGCTTTCACATGGGAGGATGGAACCTACCCGACGCGCAAACGGCAGGCTAATCTCTACATGTCATCACAACTCGAACGGACCTTGTTCGCAAGTAGCGGAAGCGATGGTAAGTTTACTGCCGCTGTCTCTGACATCGAAGTCTTTCCGAGTTGGGACGACCCAGAGCTTTGCCTCGTCCGCTTCGAACGGACGTTGACGATCGATTCAAACGACTATGAAGAGACATCCGATGAGTTGGTTGAACTGACGTTTACACATCAAGACGGACGCTACATCGTCAATCAGATGAAGAGCCTCAAGACGTCAGGAGGTGTCTAAATGAGTACAAAAAAACGTAAGACGTTGACCCGTGACTGGTCGCGCCTGTATCTCGGAACAAGTATGTTCTTCTTGATCGGTTTTCTCTTTTTCGGTTTCTCTTCCCTCTTCTTTGCCGAGGAACAACCAATCAACGCGACGCCAATCGGTGAAGAAAAACGATTGACCAATGGACAGACCGTCACGCTCCTCGACTGGTCGTACGATGAAGAGCAGACCCGGATGCGCGTCCGTCTGCTGTTCGACCAACCACAAGACTATGCGACAAAACTTGTTGCTCGCATCGCTTACAAGGAACGACCGACGGATGAGCAGCGCGTCCGAGTCGTCTATCACCAGGACGAGCACTACGTCTTCGAAATCGAAGATGTACCACGCGACTTTGATCAGCTAGCACTCCGTTTGTATGTGATTGAACCACAACAGTCGCTCGAGAAACTGGATGCTGTAAAGCGAGAAGATATGCTGGTCGAATCACTCTATATGGATCAGCGTCGTGTCTCAATCAAGTCACTTCCTCTTCAAAAAGCGGACGATTATGCGCAACTTTTTCTCACTGACGAACACGCACAAAGTCAAAAACAGATTGAAAAAATCAAACGTGAACAGATAGAACAAGCTTCTCTCATCCAACAGATCGAACAGGACATCGAGTCGAAACAAGCTACGTTACCCGACCTGACACTCGATGAACAAGTCGAGCGCGAGGATGAAATCTTCAATCTGAAGCAGGACAAAGAAGAAGCACTTCTACGACAAACCGAACTGAAAAAACAACTCGGCCAAGAAGAAAAACGACAAGATCAGATGCGCATTAAGGCACGTGAACTGAAATGGTAAGGTGGCACACAGCGTGCCAGAATGTCGTTTTTAGTGGCACAGGGTGTGACCTTTTCGCGATTTTGATGATATCAGGGAAACACTAGGCTCCGCCTAGGCTAGAACGCTCCGTGATAGCAGTTTCCCCTTATGCTCTTTTTCACAGTTTTAGATCCATCTCTGTTTCTATGGTCTCTAAGTTTTTGGTTGGAGACAACTCATTTTTTCTGTTTGATTGAATAAAAAAACGAGCATCGCAGCTCGTTGAATTCGTTCCATGATTATTTTTTTAACGTCTCAAATACTTTAAACATGACATAAAACGAACCGAAGCTACATGCTAATCCGAACAAAGCGAGTGCCCAAACCGTCATCCTCAATTCCCCCTTTCATTCTTATACATGATTCGGGAAAGCGAGGTTTCAACAAATGGAAAATTTTATTAATTCACTCTCATCTGATCTTTATTCGATTAATGAACGTCCCTCATATTTGGTGAATCAGATTCACGTGTGCGTGTTCTAGAATACATGTTTTTCAGGAATTCGACGATCAAGGAGACGCTCACGGCTTCTCCAAGTGCGTAACTTTGTTCGATGATCGACTGCATGTTGTTCCCTCCATTCCTCGTCTGAGTGGTATCAATTTTCTCACTTGTAATGACAGGAGGAACAGCTGAATTGTTCGGAAAGCATTTCATTTTTTTAGAAAGCCGAGACTTACTTTCATGATGGAAGGAGGAAGACAGATGAATCTCTTGATTCGCGATATCGACCCCGTCCTCGTCAGACAACTCGACGAACGAGCAGAGAAACAGAGGTGTTCCCGACAAGAATTGTTGAAAGGTTTACTGACTACCTGGTGCGCGGACGGCATCCAGTCGACACAGGTTGCACGCCTCGAACGACAACTCGAAGCAAATACTCTGCACCTGAAGCGTAGCGCAACAGAACTCGAACAATTGACCAAATTCTTCCGTGAGGTGATGCAGGATGACTAAGGTTCCCGGTGTCATCATCAAGTCGAAGTTTAAACTACCTCAAGCAACCCGACGTGCTCGTCGCTATACGACGTACCTCCGTTACATCGATCGACCGGAGACGAAAGCACGGTCGCAACAGTTTGAGAACTACCACGATTATATGGAGGATGAACTGAAATCGAGTGGTCTGTTCACGGCGACGCAAGACCGATTGAACGCGACCGAACGAGAGCAATTACGCGAGGTCTTTCGACGAGCTCAGGAAAACGGTAGCATCCTGTGGCAGGACGTGATTTCATTCGACGAGACATGGCTACAGGAAGTCGGTGTCAAAGAGAATCGCTACATCGATGAACAACGTTTGATGCAAGCGACACGAAACGCGACCGCGCTGATGACCGAAAAGGAACAGATGTTGCACGCGACATGGACCGCGGCCATCCATTACAACACGGATAACATCCATGTCCATATCGCGACAGTTGAGACAAGTCATCCACGCGAACGCGGTAAACGAAAACCGAAAACGATTGAGAAGATGAAGGCACAAGTCGTCCATACGCTTGCCGACCGGACTCGTGAACAAGAGAAACTGAATGCCTTCATCCGTGACGAAGCACTGGCACACAAACGAAATCGTTCGACGACGTCCGCTTCGAATCGAATCTTTCATCCGGAACTCGTTCGGCAGTACAAAACAATCCAAAAACAATTACCGGATGACAAGCGACAGTGGTACTACAACATGAGCGGCATGAAAGAATTACGTCCTTCACTCAATCGACTGACCGACACGTATCTTGCAACCTACTTCAAGAAAGAGCACACCGAGTTCAAGCAACGGCTCGATACCGAGGTCGCGTTCTACGAAAGGAGTTACGGATCGGCATCCCAAGCGTCCTCTTATCGAAAGACGAAGGAACATGATCTCTACAAGCAGATGGGAAACGCCATCCTGTCCGAGATGCGTGAGTCTTCAACATCACCTCAGAAGGTTACGAAAACATCTTCTGTCCCATCACCCGAACAACGAATCCAGTCGGCGTTTCGACGTGAACGAATCATGCAAGAGACGCTTTATCGGATCGAACGGCACATGAATAATGAATGGGAGCATATGCAGAATCAAAAAGCCTTTGAACGACTTCAATGGGAAATGGAGTACGATCGGTAAAAGAAAAAGTCACCCTTTCGACAAAAGGATGACGGACAACAATTTTTTATCAAAAATTAGGCGAGAATACGCCCACTTCTAAACGAAGTGAAAGTGGGAGATGAATCGCCAGCCTGCCTGTCGGGTATATTCCCTTTGAAGGAGGTGAAAAATGGTGTTGAAGCACAAGGCCTACAAATTCAGAATCTACCCCACAAAAGAGCAGGAAATTCTGATTGCGAAGACGATCGGGTGTTCGCGTTTCATCTTCAACCACTTCTTGGCGAAGTGGGATGAAATGTACAAGACCACTGGAAAAGGACTGTCCTACGGTTCTTGTTCCAAAGAAATTCCTATATTGAAGCAGGAGTTCGACTGGTTGAAGGAAGTCGATAGTACATCTGTTCAGATCAGCGTCAAACATCTTGCTGATGCGTTTGACCGCTTCTTCAAGAAGCAGAACGAACGCCCTCGATTCAAGTCCAAGCGCAATCCCGTCCAATCTTATAAAACGAACATTCAGGGCAAGTCCCAACTTCCTGAAGTTTCAATCGTAAGCAATAAACTCAAACTTCCGAAGCTGAAATGGGTTCGTTTCGCCCATTCGAGACACATCACAGGCCGTATCTTGAACGCCACGATTCGACGCAACGCTTCAGGAAAATATTTCGTCTCCCTGCTCGTCGAGCAGGAGATCAACGAACGGCCGAAGACCGGTTCATCCGTCGGCGTCGACGTCGGACTCAAGAACTTCGCCATCCTGTCGGACGGCACGGTGTACAAGAACGACCGTTACTTCCGTTCGCTTGAGAAGAAACTGGTGCGCGAACAGCGTAAGCTCTCCCGCCGTCAGCTCATCGCATTGAACAAGAAAGTGAAGCTTTCCGAGTCGAAGAATTATCAGAAGCAAAAGCGGAAGGTCGCCCGTATCCACGAGAAGATCGCCAACAAGCGCACCGACTTCCTGCACAAGATATCGACCGAGATCGTCCAAAACCACGACGTCATCGGGATCGAGACCTTGCAGGTGAAGAACATGCAGAAGAATCGCAAGTTAAGCAAGGCCATCTCGGAAGTCAGCTGGTCGGAGTTCTTCCGTATGCTCGAATATAAGGCGGACTGGTACGGGAAGATCGTCGTGAAGGTCGGCAAGACCTTTGCTTCGAGCCAACTGTGCTCCAGTTGCGGACATCAACACAAAGACGTGAAACATCTAGGCTTGCGTGAATGGACATGCCCGAATTGCGGGATCCATCACGACCGGGATGTGAACGCAGGACTGAATCTTAAAAAAGAAGCCGAACGTATCTTAGCTTCTTCAACCGTCGGGACGAAGGGGTTAGCCTGATCAGGTTTCGACCGTTAGGTCGGATCACTCAGGAATCCTTCACCTCTAAGCGAAGCGTAGGTGGAGGTAGTTCAACGATGATTCATTTGGATTGAATAGTCAATTAAACGACGGAATTCTTCCTTGTACATTCGGTTCAATCTTGATTTAGAAAGTTTGTAAAGAATAGCATAAGCCCACTTCGGTGTCTCCACTAAGAAATCGATTTGTAACTCTGTTCGATTCTGTTTTGATTGCAAATGGTATTGACCAATCATCGTTCCCATGTCGTTCGCAGTTCTGACATCAATGAAGGACGGTGCCTCGATTTTCTCGACCCAAGCATCAGCAGAATACCTTTTCCCACGATGCTCTTGGATAACTTGAAGTTTCTGACCAGCGTATAAGTATTGCAATGGTTCTCCTTCTGCGTAGATATGATCCTTAGTCATATTGCTCCAGCTAAGAATATGTTCATTCTTCGTCAGGTAATCGTATACCTCTTCAATGGAGGCATCAATCACTTGAACAGATTTGTAAAAATGAATTTTTGACATGTTTGTACCTCGCCTTAACTAATTTATATGTTAATCATACCATTCGAACGGAGTCCTGTTTCTTTGGCAGTCGTTTTTACAATTGATGATTATAGAAAGGAGAATACAGATGGAGGAAACAAAGCAAGTCCGGATCCGGCTGAGTGCCGTGACTGCAGAATTTTTAGAGGAGTATCGTGAGAGGGAACGGCTGTCCGGGATTGGTCCGGCAATCGATCACATCATCCGTGACTATCAGGAGATGATCAAGAAGCAATGGGATTTGAACTATATCAGTCGTTCCGTCTCAAAACAGATTGAACAAGAATTGACATCGTTCTGGGAGGAACAGATCACGAAAAGTCTCTCTCCATTACGGAAGAGCGTCCACCAGACGGACCTCCAGACACAAGTATTGATCGAACTGGTACAAGCCTTGATGCAGACGGAGAGCATCGAGGACATCATCCCTACGACAGAATACCGCCCTTCGTTTCTTGAGACGGCAGAGACAGCCGTAAAACAAAAGATTTCCACTAGAAAGCAACATGCATCCTCTTGATTTCTTTATTTATTCAGCACCAAATTCTATATATGTAAGTACGTCATAACTGAAATCAAATTAAGTTGGTTAAATATACAAAACAGGATGATGATTAAAATAAATAAAATAGACACTAAACCTATTGGGATAGTCATTTTCAAATGCTAACTTAATTAAGCAATGCATTGCTATTTCTATTCTAAAAGGAGATTTTCTATGAATTTCATCAAACCTGCTTTAGCAGTAGTCGTTACTTCTGCACTTACTTTTTCTCTGGTCCATGATGTAGGAGCGAAATCAACAGAATCATCACAGCACCAAAAAAATGTTTACTATAAGCAGTATGCAGTGGCAATCAATCAAGTGAATGAAAAGTATCCTGATGCCGATTTAGAGCTTGCGTCCAAAAAGCAGTTCAAAAAAGAATATTGGGTTTCACCGGTCCAATTTAAAAAAGTAGCATTGAAGCGTGTCAATAACGAGTTCCCTGAAAAAAATAATGATTCAAATAAAATGGCTACCTTCTCTAAAACCAAAACGAAGTCATTCAAGGCAAAAGCTGTAAGTGCTTCCATTGCAATCACAGGTGAATTCGAGACGGATACTCGAGGAAAACGTCAAGTATTCACTGGCGTCCTCTCATTGACTTCAAAATCGTCCTCTAAAGGGACGTGGAAACAAACAGGTTATTCAACGGACTTAATCGATGCGCTGACGACCTATGATATTTCGGTAGGTGGTAAGTATACAGAAGGTGGCATCACTACCTCTCATATCATTCCCGTCCAATTCCACTGTGAAGTAGGTGGAGATGTCATCTAATGACAAATATTAAGTTTTTCGAAAGGACTCATGCGATGATGCATGAGTCCTTTTCAGTCATTTTGAAAGGGTGATACACATCATGCAAAATTTCAATCTAGTCCTTCTGCTAGAGATTCAATCCAGCCATATAAAAGTTCGCCATGAGAATGGAACATCTAAGGTTTCCATTTCGTCGACTGAACAGGCGTTACTTGAAGTCTTGCAGGAGGAGCCGTCTTTGTTGCTTCCTGTGTCACGTGATGGTCGTCATCTACTGCTGGAGCAACTCATCACTGATCCGATTATCCTACAAGAACTGGAAGATTTCGAAGGTGCTGCTGATTCGCCCGTTTCGTCGGAAGGAGCGTGAGACTCGTGGGATATAAGAAGAAAACACGTGAGGATTATCAGAAGGAAGTACAAGCCTTGACCGACAAGATGGAGACGCAGCTCGCCTCTCACTTCGTCAGTCAGGAGAGCATCAAGGAACATCTCGACTTCATGAGCCGGTTCCATCGCTACTCGACTCGGAACATGCTATTGATCGAGGAACAGTTCCAAGGTGCGCGTGCCGTCGGTTCCTATGCGTACTGGGAGAAGCAGGGCGTCCAGGTCCAAAAAGGAGAGAAAGGTATCAAGATTTTTGTGCCCTCCCCTGTCACCTTCATCAAACGAGATACGGATTGGGTGGCATGGAAGGACGCGACGAAGACGGAGCAAAAACGTGCGAAGGAAGGTGCGCTTCCGACGCGGAAAGCGATGTACTATAAAATCGGACATGTCTTCGAGTACACGCAGACCGATGCCCGGGAGAAAGGTCTAAAAGTCTCCGAGCTGTTTGCTTCGTATCATCGGAGCGGTTCGATCCGTGAAGCAGAATCGTTTCGTCGTGCGTTGAACAGGATTGCTGAGACACAAGACGTGACGTTATTCGATCAGCCGATTCATGAACTAGGGACCGCGAAGGGGTGCTTCTATCCGGAGCTGAACGCGATTGCCCTGAATCCGCGGAACTCGGACATCGAGAACGTCACCGTCATGATCCATGAACTCGCGCATGCGAATCTGCATAACACAGAACGAAACGAAGAGCGCGGAATCGAGTTGAATCCGCACGAGAAGGAGTTCCAGGCGGAGATGGTCGCCTACACGGTTGCAGCTCATTTTGATTTTCCGACGGATGAGTTTTCGTTATCGTATCTCGCCAATTGGACACAAGGGAGAGACCTACGTGACAAAGAAGACCTGTTGCACGAAGTCCATCAGACATCCGGTCATTTCATCCGGGAGATTCATCGTTCAATCGAGCAGGAGCAAGTCCTTGAACGAGAAGCATCACCTCTCAAGATGATTGAACATATCGAGAACGTGGCACACATCACGGATCAGGGAATGCCCTTAGCCGAACGACTCGAGCGGATCATGCAACACACACCGGAAGACGTCGGAGCTTACCTGACGAATATCGCCAAGCAGGACACGCAGCAGGATCTCTCGACGTTCGATGATCCAATGATGCTCGTCCATGGCACGACAGACTTCTTCGAACCGTTCGCGAAAGCCAACGACCGCGACTTCGACGAACATGAGACGATTGCCTATACGTTGGTCATTCCTGGTGAAGAACCCATCAGTCAGCACTTCCGGGGTCTTGAGGAAGCCAGTAGCCCGTTACATCATATCCTGAAGACAGAGGTCGTCAGCAAAGAGACAGAGCAGGTACTGGAGAAAGCGTGGTATGACGAGATGATTTCGACCGAAGATTGCGATTTGGAAAAGGTAAGGCAAATCGTAAGTCGGCAACTCCATATTCCATCGAAAGACTTTCATACAAGATGAAAGAGCATAAAAGAAATCACATCCTCATGAAATGTGTAGAGTTAGGTATTTTAAACCTGACTCTTTTATTTAATCGTATAGTCTGAAATATGGTAAATTTATCTACCAAAAATTGTCCTCCTCTTCTAACAGTGCGATATACTTTAAAATAGCCTTTAGTCACTTGAAGGGAGTACCTCAAATGGAAACTGAAAAAAGTGGAAAAATTGAATATAAAATCTTTTATGATCGAGATATTATTCATTTGATGAATCTATTACTTGCGACAAAAAAAGAATTAAATCATGAAAAAACTGAATTGTCTTACAACATTCAATATAAAGATGGAACGATTGATAGTGGATTTGATCAAGCTGTAATAAATCAGAATAGACCGATACAATCGGTATTATTGAGTCTTACTAACGAAAATCCCGGTGTATCCATCATCATTGATATCAATACGAACAATACGAGAGACAACAATATCTATTTTGTAAAGAGTGAGGACTGTGACTGGGTGAATGAAAAATCATTACAAATCCAAAGAGTCATTGCAGCCACTTCGAATCAAAATTATTATCTTTCTCACCCGTCATGGAAGATACGTATTCGAATCATCTCAAGCATACTCGTTTCTAGTTTTATTGGCTTACTTTTGGAGGGCTTGCTTTTAGAGGCATATGCGGCTGAAGTTCATTTATTCGTATTGCTCCTTGTGATTATCTATATGACGATTTCTCAGATAGACCAATTTTTAGAAGAAGAATTAGAAAGTTTATACCCTATAGTCGATTTCGATGCTTCAATAAAACCTCAAAATAAAAAAAAGAAAAAACTCTTTTTATTAAAATTCCTTGTCATCTATTTTATTCTTTACTGGTTTTATACATTCTTTCTGCAACAAATGATGTAACAGTTACAAATAGAATGTCTGAGACAGATACTACGATATAATACAATTGAAGGAAAGCATCACAACACACCAACAAATGGAGGAACAACCATGAATAACAATCAAGCAGTTGCTTACGCCGTCATTGCCCTGGAGCAACTCGGCTATACAATCGAGCAGATTGAAAAAGTTCAAGCCAGCATGCTATCTGAGATGGACTGGTCGGATGAAGAAACAGCAGAAAAGAAAGCAGCTACTATCTTAAAGGGATAAAATAAAACAGCAACATCGCTTTAAAAAAAGAAGCGATTTTGCTGTTTTTGCTTACTTGAAATATTTCTGCTGTAAACTTCATTCAACGTGATTCTTTTTATTCATCTGCTTATTTCAATTCAATCTTTTTTTCACCTAATTCTTTTCCCGCCATTCCTTGAGTCGCTTTCAATGTGACGACCGCTTGTGGATCATCGATGTCGTAAGCCATGACTCCCTTCGCGGTACCTCCTGGTTTGATGTCATCAAGCTGATGTTCTAAATAAGAGGCATACTTCTCTTCTTGTGGTGTCATGCCTACCTCTAACTTATTGATCGTATCGGTTCCTTCTTGTGTCGCTTCGAAACAGGCAATCCAAGTGGTCATTCCATTCAATGGTTCCTTACTGTCATTTGTCGTCTCATATGTGAAGACGAGCTGCGGCTTCTCCCGGAAATACTCCTTACTGGGTTCAAGCACTTCTGTCGAGAGGATCTTGATGGTCGCCATGTCGATTTTCAGAGTATCATCCTTGAAATAAACATCCTCTTTTTTCGTTTCCGCTACCTCGACCTTTTCGGTCGGATTTGCCGCCTTCTTAGGTGTATCTTGTGCTGCTTCTTCTGTCCCACATCCGACAAGTGATAATCCCAACCCGACGATGACGACCGCTTTTCCTAACTTATTCATATCATTCAGCTCATTTCTTTTTTTAGTCTTCCCACAGTTCTTCCATCAACCCGTCGATTTCGTCCGACAGTCGCTGTCGTTCGCGGTCATCCTTCTCGATATGACCGTATTCATCGATCCAGATGACATCGCCGGATTCCACCGTCATGGGAAAGCGAGAAATCAGGATGTCCCGCATTCCATCTTCGAACTCGACGACGACCCACTTTCCTTCAATGCGATCGATGATCCCTTTACGCTTACTCATTTTGACTTCTTGATCGTGTAGGACGATCCGTTCCCTTCAAAGACGATTGTCCCATTCTTATCCGTCTGTAGCATCGTCGCCTTCGCGCGCTTCAGGTTCGTCACGACTTCGTTCGTCGGATGTCCGTAAGCATTCTTGCCGACACTAATAACGGCATACTTCGGTTTGACGTATTTGAGGAACGTCGCGCTCGTCGATGTCTTTGCCCCATGATGCCCGACCTTCAGGACGTCCGCGCGCAACGTCTTCTTCTTCGCAATCATGTCTTGCTCCGATTTCAGTTCCGCGTCTCCTGTGAACAGGAACGTGTTCTTCTTATAAGCGACATGTAGGACAGCACTCCAGTTGTTCAAATCACTGTTCGCATAATCCTTGACCGGTCCGACGAACTGTGACTTGACCCCTTTAACAGGAAGCGAGACACCAGCCTTCGCTGTCTTGATCGTCAGCTTTTCGCGTTTAACGGCCAGCAAGAAGTCTTTATAAGCTTGCGTCGTGTGTTTGACCTTCGGAGCATAGACACTCTTGACCTTGAATGAGTCGAGGACCTCATCGAGTCCACCGATATGATCCGCATCCGGATGCGTCGAGATCAGCATCTCGATGTCACCAACCTTCTGCTTCTTCAGATAGGCGACGAGTGCATCGCCTTTCCCTTTGTTCCCACCATCCATGACGATATCCTCACCACTCGGCATCTTGATGTAGATCGCATCACCTTGTCCAACATCGATGTAATGGACCTTGATTTTCGGAGTCGCGGCCTCCGCACTCTGTAACGGTCCTACCAATAAGCCCACGCTTGCGAGTACCAGGCTGGCGCCCATCCATTTTCTCTTCATCTTGCATCGCTCCATTTCTGATTTGTAAGTTATCTTCAGTATAACGTGAATACCAGGAGAATAATGGGTATATTTCCCACCTATCATTTTTTCTTGATAGGTCGCATCTTTTAACGAGAAACATATAAAAAAACAGACCTTTAACGGGCCTGTTCCAAATAGTGTTGCTGAATAAAAGCGAGCAGGACATCGACATCAACGAACCAGGTCACATGCTCGATCGAACCATCTACTTCTCGCACGAATCGAAGCTGAGCATCGATCAATGTCACCTTATCTGATATCTGTTTTCCCTTCGCTTGCTCCATGATCTCAAACATCTCAATTATACTCATGTACTCCACCCCTAACCGTTTTGTTAAGCACAGCATAGAATGATTCAAGAAGCTGTACGAATTACCTTACATAAGATAAGCGAAGTGATATGTAAAATAACCGAGTCGTTACGAAACAATGCACGATTGATTTTTCACGCATAAAAAAAGAAACGACTTTTTTCAACATCGTTTCTGCCATAAAAAAATCATTCTTACTATGCACATCGAATCAATAGAGATAAAGGAGTATACCTACTATCAGAATGAGCGGAACCAAAAGCACTTTATCTGTCTGCCTCAAGAAGTTCTTCTTTATTTGTAAATAAGAACTCGATCAATAAAAAAAGTTCTCCTCAATTTTAGTAGTCAAGGAGAACTTTACTCTGGAAAGATTAAAGTTATTTATAGCTATTATTTGTTTTTCTTTTATGATTTTTCCAGTAAAAATAGGAAACTAAACCATAAGCAACTACATAGAGTACGATTAGCGTTTGCTTTAAAGTGTATGATAAATCCATTTGGTTTAGAAGTAAAAAACTTGCAAGTAACAAAATAAAAAGTGATCCTGCTAATTTTTTAGTCATAACATTACCCCCCTATAAATCTAATTACTTTAACCTTATTTCAGGCTATCATATTTAATCAAATTCTGCAAATATGGTATTTTATTTCTATTTTAATATTTATTTTTTACAATTTAGGGTTTATTTTTTTACATTTATAGTATATTATTTCACCGTAAGCAAAAAAAACTTTATGAGGTGTTAACATGAAAACAAAATTATTTGCAGGTGCTTTAGCTACAACATATGTATTCGCTGGCTTTTCTTCTACAGCTTTCGGTGAAGAAAACTCAACTAATCCTGAAAAATTGACTAATGATTTGCAGTCAGTAGTTGAAAATATGGATAAAGAGATTGTTATTAATAATAATGGTGTAAAATACAATACGGATTCCTTAGTGGAAGATATTAGCGATGAAGAGTTAGATTCTATTAACTCACTAGCTAAAGCTCAAGGGCTAGATGTTGTGTATACAAAAGAATCATTTATTAATGAAATGGTCGCTGGTCTCAAAAAAGTTGATCAGCAAATTGAAGATGGTGAGCTTGAAGTATTAAGTGACGGAACTATGATTGAAAGTGAAGATGATAATTTTTATTTGCAGGGTGGTTCTACATATACAACAACACATTACTGGGGTAAAAAATTCTATAAGAGTACGGCAGCTACAAAAGCTTGGGCTTATAAAGCAAGTCAATTAGCTGTAGGTCATGCAGTTGGTGGAGCTGCGATTGGAGCTCTATCTCTTGGAGCTGGATTTATTGTTGGTGGTATTATGACAGGATGGTATTCATTATTTGCTAACAGCCTAAATTATCATAATGGCAAGCGTGGTACCGTTTCAGATATCACATGGGCAATGGTCTATAAAGTTCGTGCTCAAAAATAATCTTTCGAGGTGAAATGCATTTTGAATTTTAGAAAAAACAAATTAACTGCCACTTTAATTTCAATTATTGTGGTAGTTTCTCTTTTCATTCTATATAATTTTACTTTTGGTAACGATGACATCATAGAATCTTGGGAACAAGATTCTATGCAGTATAAAGAACTGCATAAAATTACAAAAGGAAACAGTCAAAAAATTGCCTTGATTGATAGTGGTATTTCAAAAGATCAATTAAGTGATAAAGTAAAAAATTTGAATTTTGTTAAAGGTGAAAGTAATTATGATTTAAATGGACATGGAACAATGATGCTAAGCTTAATTAAAGGAACTAAGAATAATCCTGGAATTTGCCCAGATTGTTCAATATTATCAATTAAAGTTATGAATAAAGAAGAATCAATAAATCCAAAGTTAGTATCTCGTGCTATTGAAACAGCAATTAAAGAAAAAGCTACAGTAATAAATTTTAGTTTAGGATCATACCATAAAAATGATTTAGTTGAGAAAAGTGTTAACAAAGCTCTCTCTCGTAATATTTCCGTAATTGCATCTTCAGGAGATTACGGAACGAAAGAATTAATGTTCCCAGCGAATATGGATAAAGTAATATCAGTTGGAGCAATTGATAGAGACAACAAAATTTGGGATCAATCAAATGCGAGTAAAGAAGTAGATATAAATGCTCCAGGAGTAAATGTTACAGTTAGTGCTTTAGATAAGACAGAATTCTTATCGAGTGGTACATCACAGTCAACAGCTTTGATTTCTGGCTACGTAGCACTCTACAAAAGTATAAATCCAAATACTTCAATTGATGAGTTAAAAACTACACTACAAAAGATAAACAAAAATGAGCAATCTTATGTTCAACTTTTGAAACAAAAAAGTTGAGTTTTTATGAACTGATATATGTCTAATTGACATATATCAGTTCATACTGAAGACAAAGTAGCGGTTTTTCTCTTTATCGAGAAGAATCGCTTTTTTGTTCGCTTCGAATCGTTTTCCTGTGACAAGCATCGCTTCGCTGCTGGGTCGCTCCTGCTTGTTTTTCCCTAGGAAGCGATTTCGAGCGAACAAACGCTTTTTCTTTCACGCTTCCGGGTATAAAACTAACATAGATATTCGAAAGAGGAGGAATCATTATGATGGGAAAAAGAGATCAACATCATCGTTCTGAGAACATCACCATCACATTGGAACAATTGGTCCCGCAGGACCATCTCGTTCGAAAAGTGGATCCGGTCATGGACTTTGAATTCGTCTATCCTTTAGTAGAGAAACTATATTGTGAAAATAACGGAAGACCTAGTATCGATCCTGTTTTATTGATTAAGATGGCGCTTCTCCAATACCTATTTGGTATTCCATCAATGCGTCGGACCATCAAGGAGATTGAGACGAACGTCGCGTATCGGTGGTTCCTCGGAATCGGATTGGATGAGAAAGTGCCGCACTTCTCTACTTTCGGAAAAAATTACGTCCGTCGGTTTCAAGACACGGATGTGTTCGAAACCATCTTTTATCGTATCCTCTCGCAAGGTGTCGAAGCCGGTTTCGTGGACCCTTCGGTCCTATTCATGGATTCCACACACATCAAGACGAACGCAAATAAACGGAAGTTCAAGAAGAAAAAGATCGTCCGTCGCGCTATCCAACAATATAAAGAAGAACTCGCCCAAGAAATCAACGAGGATTGGGTACTGCATGGAAAAAAGCCCTTCGCCCCCAAGGAGAGCCGTCTTGAAACACGTGAGATCAAGGAAAGTACGACAGATCCCGAGAGTGGTTACTACGTGAAGGGGGAACGTGAACGACTATTCGCTTATTCTTGCCATACAGCCTGTGATCGAAATGGCTTCGTACTTGGACTGATCCTCACCACTCGGCATCTTGATGTAAATCGCATCACCTTGTCCGACATCGATATAGTGGACCTTGATTTTCGGCGTTGCGGCCTCCGCGCTCTGTAACGGTCCTACCAATAAGCCCACACTTACGAGCGCCAGGCTGGCGCCCATCCATTTTCTCTTCATCTTGCATCACTCCATTTCTGATTTGTAAGTTATCTTCAGTATACCTTGAATACCAGGAGAATAATGGGTATATTTCCCACCTGTCATTTTTTCTTGATAGGTCAGCCGATATGTATATCGATACACAAAAAAACAGACCTCAACGGGTCTGCTTATTAAAGTGTGTCTGCATGAAGTCCGTTAATCGATCGATATCGATGAACCACGTCACGTGCTCGATCGAACCGTCTACTTCTCGCACGAATCGAAGCTGGGCATCAAATTAATGTCATCTTATCCAGCTTCTCCTCCCTCCGTCCTTTGTTTTGATCAATCATTTCAAACATCTCCAGCACGCTCACATACTCCACTCCTCACTGTTTTCTTGATCACAGCATAGGACTAATCGAGAGTGTTTACGAATTACCTTAAATAAGATAAGCGAGATGTTATGCGCGATAACCAAGTTGTTACGAAGCGACATACGATGGCTTTTCCGCGCATAACAAAGAAACGACTTTTTCTAACATCGTTTCTGACATGAAAATAAGCATGATTCCTCTCGCACATTGAATCAATAGAGATAAATGAGTACACCTATGATCAGAATGAGCGGAACCAACAGTACTTTACCTGTCCGGCTCAAAAAGTTCTTCTTTTCTTTTGCAAACAAGAAATCGATCAGTAAGAAAAGTCCGAATGCAATCGGGACGATGTAGAGTAGATTGACATTCGTAAGTGCTGCACCTAATACATTGGTCAAACCATTAAAAATCATATGTACTACCTCTGTCTCTAGACGATCTGGTATGAGATGCGTCATTCATTAATGAAACGATCATCACGATTTCGTGCACGTATAAGACACTTTCATTTTAGTACGCCATTTATCTCACTCAATAATGGCTTGTTCATTTCTTATTCTAGAAACATACAATTTTTTCGATGAAATAAAAAGTAAAAAAATAACTTCATACGATTATTTTTTCTTTTTTATTCCATTTAAATTCCAATAGTCATATAATGAAGGTATATTTTTTGAATATTGCATCTTTTTCCGTTCTATTTGAATTTTAAAAAAATCTTACGTTGATAGTCTAATAATAAAGAATATGCACTTCATTATCAGACCATTTTTCTCAGTATTTTTGTATAGTAAGCAATTAATCTCATACTAGAAGGAGGTATCTATGAAAAAGAACAAACTTTATCTTTTGATTCTATCGGTGCTGACTGTCGTACTTATTTTCAAATTCTCCTCGATTTATGTGTATACGAACTACATAAAAGAACCCGAAAAGAAATATGACACGTTTGGATTCTTCGAACGAAAATCGAACGGCGTACCCGTCAAGCGCCCTGAAGGGGATGGCTATGAATTAAGAAGTTCCAATCAGAAGGATGGATCCGGCGGAACAGCACAAGCAAATACGAATAAACCGCTTAGCAGTCTTTCAGGCGCATATGATGGCATGCTGTCAGCCACAAAATCTGGATTGATTCCAGCACTCATCCTTCTACTTGGAATTTCGATTTTCTTCTACCGTCGTCGTAGTCGAAAGAACACTCAACAATCGACTCAAATCTTTGATGAAGTGATGAATGATCTATCCGTCCATCAATCGAATGAATCCGGTCAACCTGGAACTCCCCTTTCCAACTCGACATTCGGATCTGAGACACAGCTACGGCAGATGATGCGCGCCTTCAATGATGCACTCTCGTCAAAACAGAAGCGACAACATCAGGAGAGCCTGACTGAATGGTTCGAGCGTATCCAATTCATATCGTCGAGTCGAATCATCTATGATGCCCACCGTTATGGGAGTCTGGCTAAGGAGGACATAACTCGAACTGAAGTCGAGCAGTTAGAACGCGACATGAAAACATTCTTAGGAGGTTGAATCCATGCATATTCAAGAACTTATCAAAGAAATCAATACAATCTATCTCGGGAAGCCAGAGGTAGTAGAACTCTGCTTCACATCCTTACTCGCGGATGGTCACATCCTACTCGAGGACGTCCCTGGTACCGGGAAGACGATGCTCGCGAAGACGATCGCTGACAGCTTCCATGGTGACTTCTCTCGGATTCAGTTCACGGCAGACCTCCTTCCCTCCGATATCATCGGGACGGACTTCTTCAACCTGAAGACACAAGAATTCGAAAATAAACAAGGACCAATTTTCTCGAACATCGTGCTGATCGATGAAATCAACCGGGCGGTACCGCGTACCCAATCTGCCCTCCTAGAGGCGATGGAGGAACGTCAGGTCACGATTGGTGGCGCGACCTACAGACTGCCGCAACCGTTCTTCGTAATCGCGACCCAGAACCCGATTGAATCTTCAGGGACATTCCCACTTCCGGATGCTCAACTTGACCGATTCATGATGTGTTTGAACATGGGCTATCCGGAAAAGCATTTCGAGGTGCAGCTGCTCGAAGAGATTATGACCAACATGCGTCACGAGATCGGGATTTCCATCTCTTATGATGAATTACTGGCACAAAAGGAAGCTATATCATCAGTCCTGTTATCACGAGACCTCTTGCACTACATCGTCGACTTAGCAGACGCTACGCGATCGCATCGTCACGTCGAGACAGGTGTCAGTCCGCGGGCGACGATTGCCTTAGCGAAGGCAGCTCGTAGTCTTGCCTACCTGAGAAATCGTGATTATGTCATCCCAGAGGATATCAAGCACTTAGCACCACATGTCCTCTCGCATCGCCTGACCTTATCCATCGAAGGCGAAATCAAGACGACGAAGCGAGACATTCTACTCGAAATCTTGAATCAAGTCGCCGTACCCGTTGAAGTAGGGATGTGATCAGGTGCGGACAACTTCCGACATTCCGTTCTATCTCGAGCCGAAACTGATTCCTGTACACCTGACGTTCATTCTCGTTTTTCTATTCTTCCCGTATGTCTATTGGCTTTCTTTCCTGTTCACCCTACTCTTGACGTTATCCATCTATGTCGAGTGGTACAGAAGGAAGCTTCAATCGCATCTAGACGTGTCCTTCGAGCAAGAAGACAGCATCTTATTCAAGGATGAACGAAGTCACCTATTCATGTCCATCGACAATGCACAGCTCATCAATGAGATGAATGGCACGATTCAACTTCGCCTTCCTTACAGCGACTCTTACGCCGTCACTCATCCATCCGAGAAAGGATCAATCATCGAACTAAAAGAACTACCCGAGCGACTCGAATTCACCATCATCGGTAAGAAACGCGGCCCTGTTGCGATGGACGAACTTGCTCTTTTAATCCGTCTCCCATTACGTATGGGCAATACGGTCGTGTCCATTGATTCATCGCTTAGCTGGACGGTCTATCCTGCAATCGAATCACAACAGACTGGCAAAATCCGTACGCTCTTTAATCTAGGTGACCGTGCAACGAATCACTCACCGATCAAGGATCGCTCTCAACAGGTTTCTTCTCATCCCTACACGATTGAACCATCACGTCAGATTGATTGGTTTGCGACCGCTAAGCGCGGTAGTCTTCAGGCGAAAATCTATCAGCCGAGTGCTCAGGATACGTTCACGCTCTTCCTCGACCTCTCTGCAGTAAATGGTCCCGGCCTGAATCATCGATTCGAGGACTTGATTGCACAGACGGCACTCGTCAGTCGGATGCTCATCGCCGAAGGCGGTAAGATCGAACTGTTCATCAATAAAATCGATGGCAATGGCAAGGTCACCCATCTCAAGATACAGGAAGGTGCCAAGCAACTGAAGAAGATTTTGTATCTACTCTCGCAACTCTCAGATCGGGATGTCTATGTCCCACCTGCGCGATATAAAACCTATGTGCAGCGGTTCAAGAATAAACAGAGTCAGTTCGTCACAATCTCAGTCTCATGATTTTAGTCTCGGTTCGCTCCGTGCCCTCCGTTGCAAGGAACAGGAACGTAGAGATGCCTCGCGCAAGCGATGTGCAGCTCTCGTTATCGGTCCGGCAGGAGGGCAGCGGTGCGATGAGGATGTTGCTGCGTGCAGCCTACAGCCTCACGCATGAGCCCGAAAATTCTCCTTGTGTTGTACATCCAGTAGAAAGAGCATCACTACCTATCTACAGGAGAATCAATTCACTTCAATCAGCTATCTCTCCTCGAACCTTCATACACTCCACTACTTGTCTCACTACTGTATCTTCCATAACACCCTTCTACATAGAAGAGACCAAATGTACTTTCTCACCCGCAGTGGATCCGTCCACTGCGGGTCTTTCAATGCACTTGGATTCGGGACGAATCCATTCCTTACTCGCTTGCGCTCTCTCAAAAGAAAAACGTCGTCGTTTTTCGTCCATGCCCTCGCGCGCAGACAGGACAGAGGTTTCCAGTCCGTCTACGCTCTATCATCTCTTTACAGCACACCTTGTGCTTTCAGGCTGACGTATTCTTCTCCGGCACCGACGATAATGTGGTCAAGGAGCTGAATACCGACGATACGACCGACCTCGACGAGCCGTTCGGTCACTTCGATGTCTTCCCGTGATGGATGCGGGTCACCGCTCGGGTGCTGATGACTGACGATGAGCGATGTCGCATTGTTTAGGATGGCGGACTTGAAGATTTCTCTGGGATGGACGACGCTTGAGTTGATACTTCCGACGTGTGCCCGATGGACGGCGATGACGCGGTTCTTCGTATTGAGCAGGATGACGAGGAACACCTCGCGGTCATCGTCCTGGATGAAGCGTTTGGCGACACAGAACGCGTCCTCGGGTGACGTGATGTGCGTCGTCTCGAGTGCGTCGTCCGGTTCACGGACCTCTTGGCGGATTCGAGTGATTTCAACGAGTGTGGTCAGTTTCATGGGAAAGCTCCTTTCGCGAGTGGGATGCAGTCCGACACGGTGCCGTCCTGTTGACGGGAACGCAGCGAGCGTCGCGAGACGGCGCAAGGGTGACCGCAGGGAAAGATCAAAAAAAGCGAACAGCGCACCGGGACGAAGGCTTCCGGAGCCCGCGAGCGAAAAGCTTTGCTTTGAGCCAAAACGCGGAGGAAGACGAGGAACGGCAGCGGCTTTTTTTGATGGCCCTTGCGCCGACGAGGAGCGAGCTAGGGTACGGAAACAGGACGGCTTGCGGTCCCTTTCCATCAGACAGAGCGGTACCGCTCTGTTCCATGCTTTTAAAGGATCATTTATCGCATCAGCTATTCCAAATAGGGCGCCTAAAATGGATTCTCCATTCCTCGTCGATTTCCCGAAAGAACGGAAGATCACGAATGGATATAATCCATGCTTACTCTTCAGTACGCTGGAAAGAGATTTATACTATCGAGGGTCTCTGGAATGCCGACATGCATGCGAAGAATAACGTCGAGCCCGAGTAGTTTGTGAGCGAACCGCTCCGAACATTTGAAATATCTGATCTTGCTACTGACACAAAGTAATGTATGAAAAAAGAGACGGATCCCAGTTTTTAG